>NZ_AP024899.1 GCF_024529975.1 Vibrio quintilis
ATGAATGGCCAATTTTTCACTCGATAAAAATAAAATTAAAATCCTGCTGCTTGAAGGTGTTCACCCTTCTGCAGTTGAAATCCTTCAGGCTGACGGCTACACCAATATTGAATATCATAAAGGTTCATTAGCTGAAGAAGATTTGCTTGAAGCAATAAAAGATGCCCACTTTGTTGGTATTCGTTCCCGGACTAACCTGAATGCAAAAGTCATTGATGCAGCCAAAAAACTGGTTGGTATCGGCTGTTTCTGTATCGGAACAAATCAGGTTGATCTGAAAGCAACAGCCAAACGGGGAGTTCCTGTATTTAATGCGCCTTTCTCCAATACCCGTAGCGTTGCTGAATTGGTTATGGGCGAAATCCTGCTGTTATTACGCGGCATCCCGGAAAAAAATGCACTTGCGCATCGTGGTATCTGGAAAAAAAGTGCCGACAATAGCTTCGAAGCCCGTGGTAAAACCCTGGGAATCATCGGATATGGCCATATTGGGACTCAGCTGAGTATTATCGCGGAAAACCTCGGGATGAGGGTTTATTTTTATGATATTGAAAATAAACTTTCCCTCGGTAACGCTCACCAGGTGTCAACGATGAAGGAATTGCTTGGAAAAAGTGATGTCATCACACTGCACGTTCCGGAAACACCTGAAACCAAAAACATGATGTCGACAGAAGAATTTGCTGCGATGAAGCCGAATTCTATCTTTATCAATGCAGCCCGTGGAACCGTTGTCGATATCGAAGCCCTGAGTCAGGCGCTTAAATCAGGGCATATAGCCGGTGCTGCAATTGATGTATTCCCGACTGAACCGAAGACAAATGCAGACCCGTTTGAGTCACCACTTATCGAGTTTGATAATGTGCTGCTGACGCCGCATATCGGGGGCTCAACACAGGAAGCTCAGGAAAATATTGGTATCGAAGTTGCCGGTAAAATTGTGAAATACTCAAACAACGGCTCAACACTCTCCAGTGTCAATATGCCGGAGGTTTCTCTGCCTGCAATGCGTAATTGCTCACGTTTACTTCATATCCACGAAAACCGTCCGGGGATTATGAACCAGATCAATACCATCTTTGCTCAGGATGATATCAACATTGCAGCGCAATACCTTCAAACAACGGCAGAGATCGGTTATGTGGTTATCGATGTTGAAACAGCCCGTTCACAGGAAGCACTGGATAAACTCAAAGCAATTGAAGGAACAATCAAAGCAAGAATTCTTCACTAATCGCTTTTGTGTATGTATGAAACGACAATTAAAAAACCCGCTCGTTGAGCGGGTTTTCTATCGAATCAGATATCGCTAATTAAAGGACATCAACAGCATTCAGGTCAGCAAACGCTTTTTCAAGACGTGCAACCATAGATGCCTGACCAGCGCGTAACCAAACGCGGGGATCATAGTATTTCTTGTTCGGTGCATCATCACCAGTTGGGTTACCAATCTGACCTTGCAGGTAATCATGGTTATCAGCTTCATACTGACGAACACCATCCCAGGTTGCCCACTGTGTATCAGTATCGATATTCATTTTGATAACACCGTATGAAATTGATTCCTGAATTTCAGCTTCCGTTGAACCAGAACCGCCGTGGAATACGAAGTTAAGAGAGTTCGCTGGAAGATTGAATTTCTCAGAAACATGAGCCTGTGAATCACGCAGAATTGTTGGTGTTAAAACCACATTACCTGGCTTATAAACGCCGTGAACGTTACCAAATGAAGCAGCAATCGTGAAACGATGGCTCACAGCATTCAATTTTTCATAAGCGTATGCAACATCTTCTGGTGATGTGTAAAGCTCTGAAGAATCCATATCAGAGTTATCAACACCATCTTCTTCACCACCAGTACAACCAAGTTCAATCTCGATTGTCATGTTCATTTTTGCCATGCGCTCTAAGTACTTAGCACAGGTTTCAACGTTTTCTTCCAGAGACTCTTCAGATAAATCCAGCATGTGAGAAGAGAACAGAGGCTTACCCGTTTCAGCAAAGAATTTTTCACCTGCGTCCAGTAATCCATCAATCCATGGCAGTAATTTTTTCGCTGCATGGTCAGTATGAAGAATGACTGGTACACCGTAAGCTTCAGCAACAGTGTGAACAAATTTAGCACCAGCAACTGCACCCAGAATTTGAGCGCCCTGGCCTTCCAGCTTCACACCTTTACCAGCAAAGAAAGCTGCGCCACCGTTAGAGAACTGAACAATAACTGGTGATTTAACTTTCGCTGCTGCTTCAAGTACAGCAGTGACAGAATCTGTACCTACACAGTTTACAGCCGGAAGTGCAAATTTATTTTCTTTTGCAACTTCAAATACTTTCTGTACATCATCACCAGAAATAACACCTGGTTTTACAAAATCAAAAACCTTAGACATGGTCCGATCCTATTTTTTGTCGTTTTTATATAAAACGAATTAAAAGTGAAACTTATAAAAATCAGCGAACAACGTGTAACATTTTAGCAAAGTTCACATTGTTGTGCAGTATACAAGAGCGGGAGCCACAAACAGGCTCCCGACACAGCAATCAATTAAGCTTTCGCGCGTGCTTCCAGCATTTCAACTGCCGGCAACACTTTACCTTCAACAAACTCAAGGAAAGCACCGCCACCCGTTGAAATGTAAGATACGTCTGCTTTGATACCAAATTTATCAATTGCAGCAAGTGTGTCACCACCACCTGCAACAGAGAAACCTTCTGAAGATGCAATCGCTTCAGAGATGCCTTTTGTGCCTGCTTCAAAGTTTTTGAACTCAAACACACCAACAGGACCATTCCAAAGAATTGTTTTTGCATTTTTCAGAATTTCAGCCAGTTCCGCTGTTGAGTCAGGGCCCAGGTCAAAAATCATGTCATCATCAGCGACTTCACTGACATTTTTAATTTCAGCTTCAGCATTTTCATCAAATGCTTTTGCGCAGGCAACATCTGTTGCAACCGGAATTGCGCAATCTTCCATCAGCTTTTTCGCAGTATCAACCAAATCGGCTTCATACAAAGATTTACCAACGTTGTGACCTGCCGCAGCAATAAATGTATTTGCGATACCGCCGCCAACAACAAGCTGATCAGCCACTTTTGACAATGACTCTAAAACTGTCAGTTTCGTAGAAACTTTTGAACCACCAACGATAGCAACCATTGGGCGGGCTGGTTTATCCATCGCTTTACCAAGCGCATCAAGTTCGTTTGCAAGAAGAGGTCCTGCACATGCAACGGCTGCATTCATACCAACGCCATGGGTTGAAGCCTGAGCGCGGTGAGCTGTACCGAATGCATCCATCACAAAGATATCGCATAACGCAGCATATTTTTTAGAGAGTTCTTCGTCGTTCTTTTTCTCGCCTTTGTTAAAACGAACATTTTCCAGAACAACCAGTTCACCCGCATTCAGGTCAAGGCCATTCAGATAATCTTTTGCAAGTTTAACGTCACAATCCAGCGCATCGTTCAGGTAGTTAACAACAGGCTGTAGAGAGAACTCTTCTGCGTATTCGCCTTCAGTCGGGCGTCCCAGGTGAGAAGTCACCATAACTTTTGCACCAGCTTCAAGGCAATGCTTGATAGTAGGCAATGATGCAAGAATACGGGCATCAGAAGTTACTTTTCCATCTTTTACAGGTACATTAAGGTCAGCACGGATAAATACACGTTTACCAGCCAGATCCAAGTCCGTCATCTTGATTACAGACATATTCAGTCCTCTCAAATTGTAATATTAAAATAAAAAATATTTAAAAGCTCCGCTCCCCTGCCGAGCTCTCATAATTTTACCTCAAGGGGTTATTTTACCGGGAATTATCTTATTTATTTCATTCTCAAAAATAAATAATTATTCTGCCCCGTTATTTCACTGTTTCAATGCATACATAGCCAGAGCAGTATCCAGCATACGGTTTGCAAAGCCCCATTCGTTATCACACCAAACAAGCATTTTAACCAAACGTCCGTTACTCACACGGGTTTGCGATCCATCAACAATCGCACTGTGCGCATCGTGATTAAAATCTATAGAAACGAGCGGTGCTTCAGTATAGTCAACAATGCCATGTAATGTACACTGAGAAGCATCAATTATGGTTTGATTTACGTCATTAACTGTCACATTTGTATTCACTGAGACACTCAGATCCATCGCCGTGACGTTTACCGTCGGCACTCTGACAGAGATAGCTTCAAACTTGTCTGAAAACTTAGGAAAAATGCGTTCAATACCTTTATGCAGCTTGGTATCCACCGGAATAATTGACTGGCTTGCAGCCCGTGTCCGGCGTAAATCATTATGGTAAGCATCGATGACCTGCTGGTCATTCATGGATGAATGGATGGTTGTAATCGTCCCGGAATCAATGCCAAAAGCTTCATCAAGCACTTTAATCACAGGCACAATACAGTTGGTTGTACATGAACCACCAGAAACAATTCTGTGTTCAGGAGATAATGTTTCATGATTGACGCCATAAATGATCGTATTATCGATATCACTTTCTCCCGGATGAGAAAACAGCACATTTTTTGCTCCGGCTTCGATATGCGCCAGACCATCATTCCGGCTGCCGTAAACACCCGTGCAGTCAAAGACAATATCAATGTCTAAATCCTGCCAGGGTAACAATCTGATTTCCGGCAAATGCAGGATGCGCACCGGATCAAATTCACCATTCTCATGGTGCAGGTATAAGTGTTCCTGATCATGACTCACCCGCTTAAAAAACCGCCCGTGACTGGAATCATACTGAAGTAAGTGTGCCATTCCATCCGGGTTTGCTAATTCATTGACCGCGACAACCTGAATCTGATGGTTCTTTCCACTCTCATACAGAGCCCTGAGTACATTTCTGCCAATCCGGCCAAAACCGTTAATCGCAATTCTGAGCATAATTCTGAGTTACATCCAATGTCAGTTAAAAAATTCCTGAAAAAATAACGCTGCATATATTCAATATGCTGACTAAGCTAAAAAAAGACGGGAGTCATTCTACTCTTTTTACAAACAAATTTTCACCCTGAAATTCAGAGAAGTCCTTTACCGTGACTCAAAGTGAAGTGATGCAAAATAATCAGCCCCCCCGGACCGACACACCATTTGGCCATAAACTGTTTTTCGTTTTATTGATAAATCTGGTTTTCTACCTGTTTTTCATTTATTCCTCTGCGGGTGATGTTTTTTCTCTGAACCTCTATGATAATGATAATTTTATGAGGTATTTTCAATTCACACAGTGGGTTGAACATGGCGGATGGTATTTACAGCCCATCTCCGGATTTAATCCTCAGGACGGCGTTCTGATCCACTGGTCAAGGTTACCGGATATTCCGCTGGCTTTAGTATCAATTCTCGTCAAACCTTTTACTTCGCCTGAAACGGCATATGCTATTGCGATGATCACTGTTCCCGGGCTCTATCTGCTTGGTATCACGGCAGCTGCGGGGAAACTGACGGCACGAATCATGGGAAATGATTATATGGTTCTGGCCTGTTTTTATTTGTTAAGTACTCACCTGACAGGTAAATTTTTCCCCGGTTCAATTGATCACCATAATATTCAGCTATTGCTTGCTGCCTGGTTTATCGCATTGCTGCCACTGAACCATGATGATTGCAAATCGACCCGGTCAGCTATCATTTGCGGCTTTCTTCTGGCCCTGTCTTTCTGGACAGGACTGGAGAACCTGATATTTTTCGGATTATTACTCCTGTACTTAACAATCAGGGGTTACAGTCATTCTCTGCGATTTGTCTTTTTCTGCCGGACGTTATGTCTCAGCGCGATACTGTTTTCATTCTGTTTCTGTCTGCTGAATCGTCCGGTTGCCGAATTCACCAACAAACAGATAGACGCTCTATCATGGCCTTATTTACTTTGCCTGCTATGCGGATTGATATTCTGTCAGTTATCAGTTTACTTCCGGCGTCCGGCAAACCGCATCATCAAATACTTACTGATTGGAATAATCAGCCTTTTTCCCATGCTGCTCTTTAGTCCTGAAGTGTTTCTTGGTGTTTATTACCAATATCCGGCGTTGCTCAATCAGTTCTGGCTCTCAAAAGTCTCCGAAGCTATTTCGATCATTGGATATATAAAAGAGGAAGGCTTATTTGGTCAGCATAACTATCTGCTGAGCATTATCCCTGCTTTACTTTCAGTCATCTTTATCAGACATAACGAAAGACTGAAACAGCTTTATCTCGTGATGCTGTTACTCATTCTCCCGGCGCTTTTCTGGCAAGCCAGAACTGTTTTTCTGATTTTTATTATCGCCGCGCCATTTCAGGCCTATTTTGTCATTTACTGTATCAGGAAAATACCTTCCGTGATCGCAGGCATGATACTGGCAATCATTTGTATGCCTGCCTGCATTACAATTACCTCTTTTATGATTAACCAGCAATTTCATCCGGAAATCAAACCGGGTGTATCGAAAGAAAACAGTAAACCCGAAGTCGTCCGTTTCTTAAAACAACACCAGATTGTCCGGCAAAAAATTCTCGCACCGATTGAATTTGGTACACCGATTCTGACGTTAACTGACAATGCTGTTATCTCAGCGCCCTATCACAGGAATATCAGAGGAAATACACTGGCAATTAAAATTCTGACCGGAGAGGAAGAGTCCGGATATCGTCAGTTGCTGGAGGAAAACAAATTTAACTACATCCTGATCGGCAACGACAATGCAAGCACTTTACTCAAACAACAGTCCGGCAAAAATTCGCTGATCAACCGGCTTGACCAGCACACAGCGCCACAATGGTTATCGTTAACCGCTCAGGGAAAATATGGATTAAAACTGTACCGGATACATTTCTCCGGACACGTATCCAAGGAAACTGAAGAGACTGGATTAAGTAAATAAAGAACAGGTAAACCGCAAATAAAAAAACCGGGCTGAAAATTCAGCCCGGTTTAAACATAATCAAATAGTGGGAATCTTAATGAAGCACGGACTTCGCCACATCAACCACATTTTCAACCGTAAAGCCAAACAGTTTGAACAGCTCACCAGCCGGTGCTGATTCACCGAAGCTGTGCATACCAATCACCTGACCGTTCAGACCGGTGTATTTATACCAGTAATCGGCAATACCCGCTTCAATTGCCACACGAGCCGTCACAGCCGCCGGCAGAACCGATTCACGATAAGCTGCATCCTGTTTATCGAACAGGTCTGTCGCTGGCATAGAGACAACGCGAACCTGTTTGCCGTCCTGCGTTAACACAGCGGCTGCCTGAACCGCCAGCTCGACTTCTGAGCCGGTTGCAATCAGGATGAGATCCGGTGTACCTGCACAGTCTTTCAGGATATAACCGCCTTTCGCGATATCCGCAACCTGTGTTGCAGTCCGCTCCTGCTGTGCCAGATTCTGACGCGAGAATATCAGCGACGTCGGGCCATCTTTACGCTCAATCGCCAGTTTCCATGCAACCGCAGATTCCACCTGGTCACACGGACGCCATGTGCTCATATTTGGCGTTAAACGCAGTGAAGCTATCTGTTCAACCGGTTGGTGCGTCGGACCGTCTTCCCCCAGACCAATTGAGTCATGGGTGTAGACCTGAATGTTCTGCACTTTCATCAGTGCCGCCATCCGCATCGCATTTCGTGCGTATTCCATAAACATCAGGAAGGTGGCACCGTAAGGAATAAAACCACCGTGCAGCGCAATCCCGTTGATGATAGCTGTCATACCGAATTCACGTACACCGTAGTGGATATAGTTCCCGGAAGCATCGTCAGCAGTCAGTGATTTTGAGCCCGACCACATGGTCAGGTTTGACGGTGCCAAATCGGCAGAGCCGCCCATAAATTCTGGCAGGAGTTTACCAAAAGCTTCCAGGGCATTCTGAGACGCTTTACGGGAAGCGATATTGGCCGGATTCGCCTGTAAATCTGCAATAATTGCGCTGGCTTGCGCTTCCCATTCCGCAGGCAGTTCACCATTGACCCGGCGCTTAAATTCAGCTGCCAGTGCCGGATGCGCTGCTTCATAAGCCGCCAGCTTTTCATTCCATGCTGACTCTTTTGCTGCACCGGCTGCTTTGGCATCCCATGCTGCATAAACATCTGCCGGAATTTCAAACGGACCATGTTCCCAACCAAGGAATTCACGGGCTGCCGCCACTTCATCATGGCCCAGTGGTGCACCGTGACAGTCATGTGAACCGGATTTATTCGGTGAACCAAAGCCGATGATGGTTTTCGCACAAATCAGGGTTGGACGACCGGTTTCCGCTTTTGCGGCCTGAATCGCAGCTTCAATCGCTTCAGGATCATGGCCGTCAACCGCCGGGATCACGTGCCAGCCATACGCTTCAAACCGTTTTGGTGTGTCGTCGCTGAACCAGCCTTCAACCTCACCATCGATAGAAATACCGTTGTCATCCCAGAAAGCGATCAGTTTGCCCAGTCCAAGCGTACCAGCCAGTGAACAGGCTTCATGAGAAATCCCTTCCATCAGGCAACCATCCCCTAAAAATGCATAGGTATAGTGGTCAACAATGTCATGATTTTCACGGTTAAACTGAGCTGCCAGTGCTTTCTCAGCCAGTGCCATTCCAACCGCGTTGGTGATGCCCTGACCCAGCGGGCCGGTGGTGGTTTCAACACCCGCGGTGTAACCATATTCCGGGTGACCCGGCGTTTTCGAATGTAGCTGACGGAAATGCTTCAGCTCTTCGATTGGCAGAGCATATCCGGTTAAGTGCAGCAAAGAATAAACCAGCATTGAACCATGGCCGTTGGATAAAACAAACCGGTCGCGGTCAGCCCAGTTTGGGTTTTGTGGATTATGATTCAGGTGAGAGCGCCAGAGCACTTCTGCAATATCAGCCATCCCCATTGGGGCACCCGGGTGGCCGGAATTAGCCTGTTGAACACCATCCATGCTCAGGGCACGAATTGCATTAGCAAGACGTTTGTGGGAAGACATGTCAGCTCCTAATGTCGTAAAGCAAAATCAAAATTAAAACGCGCTGTATTGTCGCAAAGCCCTACAAACTGTGCAAACGATTTCCTCATGAAAAGGATGACCTGTACCGTCGATTTAAATATCACGTGTACTGATAACTTAGCCATCGTCATTTTCATTAAGCAAATACTTGAATAGATCTATGTCAAAAAATAGCTTGTATTTAAAATCTCACTCAATAAAATAGACGTCTAGATGTGAAAACATCTTTCTGTCCCCTGAGAATGATAATTCAAAAATGATCTTTAAGTGAAAGGCTGTAACAGCTTAAGTGCATAGCCGGGGGATGTATTCCTGTAAATTTTTGAGTAAAGGCAAGTTTGCTCACAACCTAAGTGGGGTTCTCATGACAAAACACCTGTTTACTTCCGAGTCTGTATCAGAAGGACATCCGGACAAAATTGCAGATCAGATCTCTGATGCCGTACTCGATGCCATCTTAAAGCAAGACCCGAAAGCACGCGTCGCTTGTGAAACTTATGTCAAAACAGGCATGGTCATGGTTGGCGGGGAAATCACAACCTCAGCCTGGGTTGATATTGAAGAATTAACCCGTAAAACAGTGCGTGACATTGGTTATACCCACTCAGATATGGGATTTGACGCAAATTCATGTGCTGTACTGAATACCATCGGTAAACAGTCGCCGGATATCAATCAGGGTGTTGATAAATCAGATCCAAAAGAACAGGGTGCCGGTGATCAGGGGATTATGTTTGGCTATGCAACCAATGAAACTGATGTATTGATGCCTGCCCCGGTGACTTACGCACACCGTTTGGTACAGCGTCAGTCCGAAGTCCGGAAAAACGGAACCCTGCCATGGTTACGCCCGGATGCAAAATCACAGGTCACTTTCCAGTACGATCAGGGAAAAATTGCCGGGATTGATGCTGTCGTTCTTTCGACTCAACATAGCGAAGACATCTCGACAGCCGATCTGAGAGAAGCAGTGATGGACGAGATCATTAAACCCGTTTTACCTGCAGAATGGCTCAGTAAAGAGACCAAGTTCTTTATCAACCCAACCGGACGCTTTGTGATTGGCGGCCCAATGGGCGACTGTGGTTTAACCGGCCGGAAGATCATTGTAGATACCTATGGTGGCGCAGCCCGTCATGGTGGTGGTGCTTTCTCCGGAAAAGATCCATCCAAAGTCGATCGTTCAGCGGCTTACGCTGCCCGTTATGTGGCAAAGAATATTGTCGCAGCCGGATTGGCAGACCGTTGTGAAATTCAACTGTCTTATGCAATCGGTGTTGCCGATCCAACATCGATCATGGTTGAAACATTTGGTACAGAAAAAGTCACCCAGGATGTCATTGTGAATGCCGTCCGTCAGTACTTCGACCTGCGTCCTTACGGATTACAGGAAATGCTGAACCTGTTACAACCGATTTACCAGAAAACGGCCGCTTATGGCCACTTCGGCCGGAATGAATTCCCATGGGAAGCAACCGATAAAGTCGAACAGCTGCGTGACTTTGCCGGTCTGTAATTCAGTGATTTGGTATCATCTCCCCGTTTCGGGGGGATTTTCATGACAATCGCTATGAATTTAAAACCAGCTCAGGTCATCACAGCACAACTTCACCAACAGGCTGTCGATAAAATCAGCCACTGCATTGCAATTGCTTCTCAGCATTACGACACTTCTTTTCGTTTGCCTGAACTCAACTATAAATTACGCGGCAAAGCCGCCGGGAAAGCGTATCTCCAGCTATGGGAAATTCGCCTCAACCCGGTTTTGTTCACAGAAAATCAGCATGAATTTATCACACAGGTAATCCCCCACGAAATCGCCCACCTGCTCACTTTTTCTCAATATGGCCGTGTCCGGCCTCATGGCAAAGAATGGCAATATATCATGACAGCCGTATTTGACCTGCCACCCGACACAACACATGACTTTAATATCGCCTCAGTGGCAGGAAAAACATTTGAATACCGCTGCGGATGCCAGTCACACGCACTAACGATTCGCAGACACAACAAAATAATACGTCAACAGGCAACCTACCGGTGCAGCCAGTGCCACCAGCAATTAACTTATACAGGGAAGCAACTTTCATAAAGAAGGAAAGATAAAGTCGCCGAAAAACCTTGTAATTTAGTCATCCAATGCCCATTTAGTCTGGTAAAGTAGAGTTATTCCCGAAATTCAGTACAAAGTGGTTGTCAGGAAATTATCATGCGAATTCCCCGAATTTATCATCCCGCTCCCCTCCGGACTTCTCTTCAGGTACCTCTGAGCGAAGATGCATCCAGCCACATCGGACGAGTCCTCCGGATGCAGGAAGGCCAGGAAATTATATTGTTTGATGGCAGTGGTTTTGAATTCCCGGCAACACTGACAGAAGTCAGTAAAAAATCAGTCACTGCAATGGTGCTTTCCTCTGAAGACAAAACTTGTGAATCTCCGCTCGATTTGCATCTGGGTCAGGTTATTTCCAGAGGCGATAAAATGGAGTTCACCATTCAAAAATCAGTTGAACTGGGTGTGAATACGATCACGCCATTATTATCGGAAAGGTGTGGTGTCAAACTGGATCAAAAACGTTTCATGAAGAAGTTACACCAGTGGCAAAAAATTGTGGTTGGAGCCTGCGAACAGTGCGGCAGAAATGTCGTCCCTGAAATCAGACCCGTGATGCCCCTGCAGGCATGGTGCGCTGAAGAAACCGATGCACTCAGACTCAATTTACACCCAAGAGCTTCTTTTTCAATTAATACCTTACCGGACCCGGTCAGGCATATCCGGCTATTAATCGGCCCGGAAGGCGGATTAAGCGCAGAAGAAATCCAGATGACCCGGACACACCAGTTTCAGGAAATCTTACTGGGCCCGAGAGTTCTGCGCACGGAAACAACAGCATTAACGGCAATAGCCGCACTCCAGGTTCGCTTCGGCGATCTGGGTTAACGGAGTAAAGAGAATGATAAAACTAGGCGTTGTGATGGATCCGATTGAATCCATCAATATCAAGAAAGATACAAGCTTTGCAATGATGCTGGAAGCACAGCGTCGTGGTTACGAAATTCATTACATTCAAATGAATGGACTTCACCTTGAACAAGGGGTTGCAGTTGCTGATACACAAATTGTCCGTCTTCAGGATAATCCGGATCACTGGTTCGATATTCTTTCTTCACAAACCATTGAACTTGCCGGTCTCGATGCTGTGTTGATGCGCAAAGATCCGCCGTTTGATACAGAATATATCTATGCCACTTATATCCTTGAAAAAGCAGAAGAAGATGGTGCTTTGATCGTCAACAAACCACAAAGTCTGCGGGATTGTAATGAAAAACTATTTACCGCCTGGTTCCCGGAACTGACGCCAAACACGATAGTGACAAGGAAGGCTGAAAAAATTAAAGCATTCCAGAAACAACATCAGGATATTATCCTGAAACCGCTGGACGGCATGGGTGGTGCGTCTGTCTTTCGGGTGAAAGCAAATGATCCAAACTTATCAGTGATCATTGAAACATTAACCAGTCACGGACAAAACTACTGTATGGCTCAGGCTTTTGTTCCTGATATCAGTAATGGTGATAAACGGATTCTGATTGTTGATGGCGAACCTATGCCATATTGTCTGGCGCGGATTCCTCCTGAAGGTGAAACCCGGGGTAATCTGGCAGTCGGCGGCACAGGCGAGGCCCGTCCCTTAAGTGAAACAGACCTGCAAATCGCTCAAGCCATCGGGCCGACTTTGAAAGAAAAGGGACTCATTTTTGTCGGACTGGATGTCATCGGTGATAAACTGACAGAGATTAATGTCACCAGCCCGACTTGCGTAAAAGAAATTGAAGCTGCTTTTGATATTTCCATTACCGGCAAATTAATGGATGCCATTGAACGCCGGATCAAAGCACTGGCAATGTGAGGGAAGTCCCTCACTGTTAAAGGTGAACTGCATGAATTTAGCCAATCACTTTCTCGTTGCTATGCCCGGATTAAATGATCCTTATTTCAGGCATAGTGTGATTTATATATGTGAACATAACGAAGCCGGTGCAATGGGGCTGATGATTAACGCCCCGATTGATATCACCGTTGAGGGCATGCTGAAACAAGTCGATGTCGAACCAGCCTATCCTCAGGACCAGACGAGCAGTTTGCAAAAGCCGGTGTTCAATGGTGGTCCGGTTGCATCCGACCGGGGTTTCATTCTCCACCGTCCCGGTGACTACTACGAATCAAGCGTTAAAATGACCGACGATCTGGCAGTCACGACCTCAAAAGATATTCTGGCAGTGCTGGGCACCGCCGCCGAGCCCAGCAATTATATTGTGGCATTAGGATACTCAGGATGGGAAGCCGGACAGCTTGAAAGTGAACTGGCGGAAAACTCATGGCTGACTATCGAAGCCGATCCTGAAGTTATTTTTGACACACCTGTCCATGAAAAATGGAATAAAGCATTAAAAAAATTAGGTATTTCTCCGGCGCAATTATCCACAAATGCCGGTCATGCCTGACTATAATCATCAATCCGGATAGAGCTGAACCTATGTCTAAAACGATTATGGCTTTTGATTTTGGTACAAAAAGCATCGGCAGTGCCATTGGCCAGGAAATAACCGCGACAGCCTCACCTTTAAAAGCATTTCAGGCCAAAGATGGCATCCCCAACTGGGATGAGATTGAAAAACAGATCAAAGAGTGGCAACCCGATTTGTTAATTGTCGGCCTGCCCACTGATCTTCACGGCGCAGATCTGGAAGCCATCACCCCAAGAGCCAGAAAATTTGCCAATCGTTTACACGGGCGCTTCGGCCTTCCGGTTGAATTACATGACGAGCGGCTCTCCACAACAGAAGCAAGAGCCACTATTTTTGAACAAGGCGGCTACCGGGCTTTGAAAAAAGGCAATGTTGACTGCCAGTCTGCGGTGGTGATTCTTGAAAGCTGGTTTGAATATCACTGATTGATCACAAAGTTGAATTCAATCCGCCAGACATGACAAACTGACCCGGAAATGATATCAGGCGAATACATCATCATGAATACAATCAAAGAGAATATCCTTGCGCTGCAAGCCCGGATAAACAAAGCGAAAGACACATCCGCAAGAAGCGGTGACGACGTTCTTTTGCTGGCTGTGAGCAAAACCAAACCTGTCGAAGCAATTATCGAAGCGATGGGCGCCGGTCAGAGAGCCTTTGGTGAAAATTATGTGCAGGAAGGGACAGACAAAGTACAGTATTTTTCTGAACACTTCCCGCAGCAAGATCTTGAATGGCATTTTATCGGGCCGATTCAATCCAACAAAACCCGCCCGGTTGCGGAAAATTTTTCATGGGTTCACACCGTTGACCGTGCCAAAATCGCGCAAAGGCTCAATGATCAACGCCCTGACAACTTACCGCCGCTTCAGGTACTGATTCAGGTCAATACCAGCGGGGAATCTTCCAAATCCGGCATCAGTGAAAATGAAATAGCCGAACTTGCCCGGTTGATTTCTTCATTACCGAACCTCACTTTAAGAGGATTGATGTCGATTCCGGAAAATGTTTCTGACCATCATTCCCAGTTCGCTGCATTTCATCAGCTGGCAACAATACAGAAAAGGCTTCAGGCTGATTATCCCTCTGCAGATACACTGTCAATGGGAATGACCGGCGATATGGAAGCCGCAATCGAGGCAGGAAGTACCATTGTAAGAATAGGAACCGCGATTTTCGGGGCACGGGACTATCGTCCGGGTAATTCCCGTCCGAAAGAGCAATAAATAACAGCCGCCAACGATGACGGTCGCTGACACTCACAACACAGACAAAGGAATCTTCATGGAACACAGAAAAATTGCTTTTATCGGTGCCGGAAACATGGCGAAAGCGATTATTGCAGGTTTGATCAGCAGCCAGTATCCGGCCAAAGCCATCACAGCAACTGCGCCGGGAAACCAGCGTCTGATTCCTTTAGCTGACACCTACGGTATCAATACATCACATGACAACCTCTCTGCAGCAGCGCAGGCCGAAGTTATTATTTTATCCGTTAAGCCTCAGTTGCTTAAAACAGTCTGTGACCAGCTGAAAGAAGTCGACTTTTCAGACAAACTGGTGATTTCAGTTGCTGCCGGTGTCACCTGCAGCCGCATCGGTGAAATGCTGAACACACCGGATCTGAACTTAATCCGGGTCATGCCAAATACACCGAGCCTGATTAACCGTGGGATGAGTGGTTTATTTGCCACCCCGCAGGTCAGCGACACGGACAAAACCTTTGCAACCCATCTTTTTGAGGCAACCGGTGAAATATGCTGGGTTCAGCATGAAGCGCAAATCAATGCTATCATTGCCGCGGCAGGCAGTGCGCCAGCCTATTTTTTCCTGTTCATGGAAGCGATCCAAAAAGAAGCCGTGGCTCAGGGATTTGATCAGGAAGTGGCACGATTGCTGGTTCAGCAGACGGCCATCGGCGCAGCAGAGATGGTCAAAGCAAACGGTGAGACTGAGTTATCTGCCCTTCGGGAACAGGTCACCTCAAAAGGCGGAACAACCGCAGAAGCCATCAGAACATTCAACGAACATCATTTATCTGACATTGTGGCTAAAGCAATGCAAGCAGCGGTCAGCCGCGCTGAAGAAATGGAAAAATTATTTTAAACAGACGCTTACTGAAAGCGTAATCAGTCTGAGTAAGGGCAATATATGAATGCGATTAGTTTTCTCATCTCTACCCTGTTTAACCTGTATATCATGGTTGTGATTATGCGCATCTGGCTTCAGGCCGCACGCGCTGATTTCTATAACCCGTTTTCACAGTTTGTCGTCAAAGCAACACAACCTGTTGTGGCGCCGTTGCGCCGGATCATCCCTTCTGTCGGCAACATAGATCTGGCAACACTGGTGTTCGCCTATGTTCTCTGCGTCCTGAAATTTACCATTCTGGTGCTGGTTGCCACACAAGGTTCATTTGGTTTTCAGCCTTACTATTTTTACCTCAGCCTGCTGGCTCTGGTAAAAGCGGCTGGCGGTCTGCTGTTCTGGGTACTGCTGATCAGAGCGATTCTGAGCTGGGTCAGTCAGGGACGCAGCCCGATTGAATATGTGTTTATGCAAATTACCGAACCATTTTTGGCACCGATCCGCCGTATCCTGCCCGATCTGGGAGGCATAGACTTAAGCATCCTGGTGTTATTTATCCTGCTTCAGTTCCTGAATATCCTGATTGGCAACTTCATCGGTCCAATCTGGGGCCAGCTATAATGCAGGCAATTCGCAGAGATGGTGAAGATGTGGTTATGAATTTGTATATCCAGCCGAAAGCCAGCCGGGATAATGTGGTTGGCATTCACGGGGAAGAAATTAAAATTGCGATTACCGCGCCCCCGGTGGACGGTAAAGCCAACGCCCATCTGACCAAATATCTGGCGAAACAGTTCAAAGTCGCGAAAAGCCGGGTTGAAATAGAAAAAGGAGAACTGGGAAGACATAAACAGGTCAGAATCCATTCTCCGGCAGACATACCCCCCGCTTTTCAGGCGCTCATATAAACGATATCCGATAGTAAAAATCCGCCTTCTTAGAAGGCGGCTTTGGTTTACAGCCCCCTGAAAGGGAGCATTCTCGCGCTGTTAGTTCATCTTCAACTCTAACTGCGCCTCGTATTCTTGATCTTTCTTATCTTGGTGTCTGACGTAACGTCTGATGATTTCTTCATTTACGCCAACCGTATCGACAAAGTAACCTCTTGCCCAAAAATGATTTCCCCAGAGCTTCTTTCTTATATGCGGGAATTTGTTAAACAACCGGATTGCCGAACGTCCTTTCAACATCCCCATCAACGTTGAGATAGACACTTTTGGTGGAACTATCACAACCAGATGAACATGATCTTGCTGAACATTTAGTTCCAAGACCTCGCAATCTTTCATATTGCATAAAATATAGATTGAGCGATAAAGCTCCTTACCTACGTTACCTTTCAGGATCTTGAATCTGTATTTCGGCGTCCAAACTATATGGTATTTACAACGCCAATAGACATGTGATGAACTTCTATAGTCGCCCATGTTTTTTGTTTCCTCTTACTTGTGGTGAATAAGAGGTTTACTTCTAACATGGGCATTTCTTCGGGCAATAGCCCCAAGGTTCAATCACCACCGCCCAAGGCGGTGGTTTAGGGATGACAATGAAAATGTCAGTTCCAACCATTTCGGGCGAACTCCTGTTAGCCGATACGGTTGCGGAATTCTGCCAGATGAATCCGGGGCTGACTATCGACATGTCTTTGAACAATCAGTTTGTTGACTTAGTGGAAGGTGGATATGATCTGGTCATCCGGACAAATAATCTGGAAGATTCAAGCTTAATTGCCCGGCATATTCTCAATTCACAATGGGTGGTCTGTGTTTCACCGGAATATCTTGCCCACAGTGAAGAATTATACCAACCGGCAGATCTGGTCAATCATAACTGCCTGCTGTATACAGGTCAGACAACCGGCGCGAATGAGTGGGAATTCATTCACCACCAGCAACGATATTTCATCAGGGTATCCGGCAACTTATCAACTGATAATGCGGTCGCACTCAGAAAAGCAGTGTTGAGTGGCTATGGCATCGCGTATGTGCCACGATGCCTCGTTTATCAGGATTTACAGCAGGGCTTGCTGAACGAATTATTTGCTCATCAGGCCGGAAAAAACCTGGGGGTCTATGCTGTTTATCCTTTCACCCGGCAACCCCAAAATAAAGTCAGGCTGCTGATTGAGCATATCCGGACCAGATACCTGGATATTGGTCACTATTTTTCCGGTGAAACGGAATCCACCGGGATTCAGTAATCACCAGTATGTATAAACGTCGCCGGACAGGACATGTGACAGCCCTATTCCTTCGCTTTTACCTGATCCCACATGGCATCGAGTTCAGCTAAAGTCAGCCCGGTCAAAGGCTTCTCCTTTGACCGGGCTATCGCTTCCACGCCTTTAAAACGACGAATAAATTTCTGGTTTGAACGAGTGAGCGCAGTTTCAGGATGACACTTCAGGTGTCGTGATAAATTCACCACAGAGAAGAGTAAATCCCCCAGTTCAGATTCAATTTTTGTCTGGTCCGGCTGAGGATGATTCACTTCTGCCATCACTTCATCAAGCTCCTCCTGAACCTTTTCAACCACAGGTGGCAGTGTATCCCAGTCAAAGCCAAACTTAGCGCACCGGGACTGCAATTTGTTCGCTTTGCTTAATGCGGGCAGAGAAGCAGGAACAGCATCCAGAATACTCTGTTCAGTTTTCCCTGCCTGTGCTTTTTCTTCTGCCTTAATTTTATTCCAGTTCGCCTGAATCTCAGCTTCATCTTCTACTTCCAGCTGATCAAAGACGTGAGGATGACGCCGGATCAATTTTTCATTCACACCCCGAATCACATCATCAAAATCAAATAGTCCCTGCTCTTGTGCCAGCTGACAATAGAAAACAGCCTGAAAAACAAAATCCCCTAACTCTTCTTTCAGGTTTTCCCAATCCCCGCTATGAATTGCATCAACCACTTCGTATGTTTCTTCTATGGTATGCGGCACAATCGTCTCAAAAGTCTGCTTCAAATCCCAGGGACAACCAGACTCCGGATCTCTTAGTCTGGTCATAATCTGTTTCAGTTGTTCAATTGGATGTGACATAAATCCTCTGTTTATTTAAAGAAAAAGCGAGGAAAACCTCGCTTTTTTATATTCGATCCAGCCTATCCCAGCCGCTTGACCGACAGGACATCTTTTGTCTGTTCTATGCGCAAGCAAACCCGGCTCAGCACCTCTACACTGGTCAGTTCAAGATCAAAATCCATATAGATCAGCTGACGCTTGTGATCAGTACGGCTTTTCATACTGGTCACTTTTATTTTTTCATTCGCCAGCAATGTCGTGATGTCTTTCAGCAAGCCGCTTCTTTCCATCGCCTCAACCCTGACCGTCAGCACGTAAGACCCAAGCAAACCACGCCCCCAGACGGTATCAATAATTCTTTCCGGCGCATGATGCCGCAGCTCTTCCAGCTGCTCACAATCACTGCGGTGAACAGAGATTCCCCGTCCTTGCGTGATATACCCTTTAATATCATCGCCGGGAATCGGCCGGCAGCAACGCGCCAGATGTGTCATCAGGTTATCAACGCCTTCAACAACAACGGCATCTTTTCCGGGCGCAGAAGGTGGTGTGGTTTTCTCTTCTTTTTCCTGTAATTTTTCCAGGGCCAGCTTATCTTCTTCTTCAGCAGTCGGCTTATTCACCAGTGCATTGATATGATTGATAATTTGATTAATTCTCAAGTCACCACTACCGATACCAACATACAATTCATCAGGAGAATTGACATTAAACCGCTTCAGTGAATAATCTGCAGCATCTTTCAGCGTTGCACCGATTTTGCCCAGTTCAGTTTCCAGAATCTCCCGGCCTGCTTCGTGGTTCTTCTCCCGGCTCTGCTTTCTGAACCATGCATTAATCTTGGCCCGGGCACGACCTGAGTGAACAAACCCGGAAGCCGGGTTCAGCCAGTCACGGGAAGGATTCGGCTCCTTAGCGGTAATAATTTCGACCTGATCTCCCATCGTTAACCGATGCGTAAACGGTACGATACGCCCGCCAACTTTCGCACCAATGCAACGATGCCCGACTTCAGAGTGAATGTGATAAGCAAAATCCAGTGGCGTTGCCCCCATAGGCAGGTCGACAACTTCACCTTTTGGCGTAAAGGCATACACACGGTCATCAAATACCTGGCTACGTAATTCATCAAGCATCTCACCGGAATCTGACATCTCTTCCTGCCAGTCAAGCAGTTTACGCAGCCAGGTAATTTTTTCATCATAGCCACGATGACCAGCTGAACTGCCTTCTTTATATTTCCAGTGTGCGGCAACCCCTAATTCAGATTCTTCATGCATCTGCCGCGTTCTGATCTGAATTTCTATCGTTTTCCCTTCTGGGCCTAAAATCACCGTATGAATGGACTGGTAGCCATTAGGCTTCGGGTTGGCAACATAATCATCAAACTCACTGGGTAAATGTTTGTACTTGGTATGAACAACACCAAGCGCCGCATAACAATCCTGCAGTTTTTCAGCAATAATCCGTACTGCCCGAACATCAAACAGCTCATCAAATGCCAGATTTTTCTTCTGCATTTTCCGCCAGATACTGTAGATATGTTTCGGCCGGCCACTAACCTCCGCAGCTATATTTGACGAAGCCATTTCCTGATGTAAATCTTCAACAAAATCATGAATATATTGTTCACGTACAATCCGGCGTTCAGACAATTGTTTGGCAATTTGTTTATAGGTATCCGGCTGCTGATAACGGAAAGCATAATCTTCCATCTCCCACTTCAGCTGACCAATGCCCAACCGGTTTGCCAGCGGCGCATAAATATTAGCGCATTCCTTCGCAGCCTGACGACGCTGCTCATCAGGCTGATCTTTGACTTCCCGCAGATTACAAATCCGCTCGGCCAGTTTGATCACAACACATCGAAAGTCATCAACCATCGCGAGCAGCATCCGGCGGACATTATCCACCTGAGCCGAAGCTTCACCACCTTGCAAAGAAACATTTAACTGACCAATGGCGGCCATTTCTACAACACCATCAATCAGTTTAATGATTTCTTTGCCGTAGTGTTCCTCCAGAACCTCAAGATCAAACAGGTCGCAAGTCACAACAGGGAAGAGCAGTGCTGCCACCATGGTGTCTTCGTCCATCGACAGGGTCATGAGAATCTCGATCATCTCCCTTCCCCGCCACAACAATAACGGACCTTCCGACTCATCAACAACCAAACTTTCTATGTGCTGGTAGGTCTGTTTGAGCCTGCCTGCAACCGCCGGATCCTGAACCAAGCCTTCAATCCACCGATCTAATTCAAATTGTTCATCAACATTTAAATGTGCGCTTCTTACCGCAACCATCTGTCTTCATCCCGGTTTTTTTTGATTCGACCTGACTCATTCAACAGAGTTCACTTTGACACATCCGGATCCTGAGTCAGTCAGTTCCATGTATTCAGTCAGCCACCTTTGACAAATAATGCCATTGACTCCAGATGACTGGTGTGAGGAAACATATCCAGCATACCCAGTTTTTCTAACTGATATCCCTGCCTGAGTAAGCTTTGTGTATCTCTCGCAAGCGTAGACGGATCGCAGGAAACATAAACTATCCGCTCTGCACCAAATTGACCTGTCAGATCAATAATCCCTTTTGCTCCCGCTCTTGCAGGATCAAGCAATACTTTATCAAACCGCTCTGTTGCCCACTGATTTTCAGTGACATCGTGTTCAAGATTTGCCTGATAAAAATTTAAGTTTGTCAGTTGATTCAATGCCGCGTTCCGGTTTCCCTGAGCCACCATGTCATCAATACCTTCCACCCCTACAACAGATTTCACCTGTTTTGCAACAGGCAAACTAAAGTTGCCAATACCACAAAATAAATCAAGCACCCGGTCATCAGGCGTAAGTTGCAGCCATTGCAAAGCCTGAGACACCATTGCCTGATTCACAGTGCGGTTCACCTGAATAAAATGATGGGGCTGAAATGCGGTATACACTCCGGTTTCATCATATCCGGGAGACGCTCCGGTTAACAACTCCGCCTGTTCAGCGCCCGGTTTCATATATAATGTGATACCACGACTGATTGCAAATGACTCTATATTGTGGATATCAGAGTCCGGAAGATGCCCCATCGTTCTTAAAAGCATGACAGGCCCGGAGTGAACAGCAATCAACTCTACATGCCCCAGTTTTTCAGGCCGGGAACATGTCTGAAAAAGCTCATACAACGGAACAAGTAATTGTTCCAGCACAGGTGCCAGCACTGCACATTCTGACACATTGATAATATTATTACTTTGTTTTTTACGAAAACCGAACGCGAGTTTTTTCTGTCTTGTGTCCCATTTCAAACTTAATCTTGCTCTGCGTCTGTATCCCTGATCTTCCCCCGTCACCGGGGTGGATAAGGTGATCTTCTGGCCAGCGATTTTTTCCATCAGCTGGCGCAGGGTTTCCTGCTTGTAATGCACCTGTTCTTCATGGGCCTGATGCTGGAGGTTGCAACCGCCGCACGAGTCATAATGAGGGCAAAAAGGATTCTGACGTGAAGAAGACTTTGATTTCACGTCGATCAGCCGGGCCCGCGCATACTTACTTTTATTCTCTGTCAGTTGAACAAGTACCTGTTCACCGGGTAAAGCGCCATCAACAAAAATAGGTTTGCCCCCCTGATAAGCGATGCCGGCACCTTTGTGATCCATCCGTTCAATGTGGATCAGTTGATGCTTGGATGTCGGTGAAGTTCGCTTCCCGGGGCGAAAAAATTGTGCCATACAATATATCTGTCTATATCTTTGAAAAAATTTGCCTCGTTTTCACTATTTCCAGATTTGAAAGATTGTGAATTACTCCTGACTTGATTAAGCTACCTCTATGAAACAGACCGTTACGGAAAGGACTCATCAATCGTGAGTATTTTCCCATATCCATCCGATGATGTTTAGAAAATAATGACAAGATATGGCTTGCGTGCTCGTGTAATAACGTTAACTTTAGCGCCAACACTCATTATTGGCTTGCTTTTAAGTGCTTTTTTTTCCTACAACCGCTATCACGATCTTGAATCTCAGGTCATCAGTGAAGGCACCAATATTATTGAGCCACTGGCGATCGCCAGTGAAGAAGCTTTAGAACACAGAAGCCGGGAATCTGTCAGGCGCGTGATCAGTTACGCTCACAGGAAGAATTCAAAATTTGTCCGCAGTATTGCTGTCTTTGATAAACATCATGAACTATTTGTCACCTCCAACTTTCATCCGGATTTTGAATCGCTGACCTACCCGAAAGATAAACCGATTCCGACGCTGAGCAGTACGGAGATGAAAGACAATAATACACTGATTCTGCGTACACCGATTCTGGCTGAAAGCAGATTGATTGAAGGGTCTGCCGAAACAGAAGCGCTGCCGGTACTCGGCTATATTGTGATTGAGCTGGATTTATCTACACTCAGATTGCAGCAATACAGGGAAGTTTTCTCAGCCATTCTGGTTCTGATTCTGGGATTAACCCTGTCAGGTATCTTCGCTTTCCGCTTACTTCATGATGTAACCCGCCCTATCTCTCATATGAAGAATGTGCTGGACCGGATTCGCCGGGGACACCTTGATGTGCGTATTGAAGGGACAATGCATGGAGAGCTCGATGAGTTGAAAAATGGCATCAATGCCATGGCCGCTTCTCTATCCGAATATCATGTCGAGATGCAGCACAGTATTGATCAGGCAACGTCTGACCTGCGGGAAACACTTGAGCAGCTTGAGATTCAAAACGTTGAGCTGGACATTGCGAAAAAACGGGCTCAGGAAGCTGCCCGGGTAAAATCAGAATTCCTGGCCAATATGTCTCATGAATTGAGAACACCGTTAAATGGCGTGATTGGATTTACCCGGCAAATATTGAAAACACAACTGACCAACAGCCAGAAAGATTACCTTCAAACCATTGAAAAATCAGCTAATAACCTGCTGAATATCATTAATGATATTCTCGATTTCTCCAAGCTCGAAGCCGGGAAGCTGGCATTAGAAAACATTCCGTTTGAGTTACAGGACAGCCTTGAAGAAGTCGTGGATCTGCTGGCGCCGGGCGCTCACGAGAAAGGTCTGGAAATTAACCTGAAAGTTGACCGGAAAATTCCGGCAGGATTAATCGGCGACCCGCTCAGAATTCAGCAGGTCATTACCAACCTGGTGGGTAATTCAATTAAATTTACCGAGCGCGGAAACATCGATATCATTGTTGAGCTCCGCACGGTCAGAGATGATCTGGTCGAGCTGCAATTCATGGTAAAAGACACTGGTATTGGTATTTCTGAACGACAGCAGTCTCAACTTTTCCAGGCATTTACACAGGCAGATACCAGTATTTCCCGTCGCTATGGCGGTACAGGTTTAGGGTTGGTCATCACCCAGAAACTTGTCAGTCAGATGGGCGGAGAAATCAGTTTAACCAGCCGACTCCACCGCGGGTCAACTTTCTGGTTCACCATCAGGTTACATACAACAGAAATTACTATGAGTGACTGGTATACGCCTGATCTGCTTACCGGAAAAAAAGTATTACTGCTTGAACCACACATACAATCAGCTTCCTTCATTCAGCAGGCACTCATTCAGGAAGGTATCATTGTCAGTCATATGGCTGAATTTCCTGAAGTTGTACCACAGAATGACTACGTCATTCTGAATTTTTCACCGACACAAAAGATTATCACGGAAAAAGCTGAACAACTTGTCCGGCAGTCTCTCTCCTGCGCAAAAATCGTCCTGGTTGGTATCCCGAGTACCGAGCTGGCGCTGGCAGATCATCTGATGACCCACTATCCGGTGAAGTGTATGACAAAGCCGGTGACGAAGAAAAAATTGCTCCAGATGATGACTGATGCCAGTCCGGTTTTACCATCCCTTCAAATAGTCATGCCTGAAGAGGCAACCGCCGAAAAGCTTCCGCTAACCGTCATGGCTGTTGATGATAATGAGGCAAACCTGAAGCTCATTACAGCATTACTTCAGGAAAGAGTCGACAAAGTCATCAGTTGCACCGATGGTCAGGAAGCGATTAATGAAGCGAAAAAGCAAAAGTTTGATTTGATCTTTATGGATATTCAGATGCCGCAAAAAGATGGCGTGACGGCTTGTAAAGAAATCAAGCTATTACCTCAGAACAAAACAACACCAGTCATTGCAGTTACCGCACATGCAATTGTTGGCGAGCGGGACCGGCTTCTGAGCGAAGGGATGGATGACTATCTGACTAAACCAATTGAAGAACATATCCTGCAGCAGGTGCTCATCCAGTGGAACCAAAATCCCCGTGAGTTATTATCCTCTGCATCACACCAGCCACCAGTCCGGAATAAAGAAGCCCCCGAAGCTCAAGATACGATTATTGACTGGTCCTCAGCCCTTTATCAGGCAGCGAATAAAGTGGATTTAGCCAAAGATATGCTGACAATGCTGGTGGATTCCATCCCGGAGGTTCATCTGGTCATAGAAAATGTGATTCATGAAGAACCTAATCCGGAGCTTCTTCTGCACCACATCCATAAACTACACGGCAGCTGTTCTTATAGCGGTGTTCCCCGGTTACAAAAAATCTGTGCGACACTGGAACAATCATTACGCTCCGGTCATAACATTTCATCACTGGAACCCGAACTGTTTGAACTTCAGGATGAAATGGAAAAAGTTGTAATCGCAGCCAGGGAATTGCTGGACTCGTTTGAAACGTAAGATAAATCAGAAGAGTCATTCCGGAGAGAAGAAAGAATAAGTCTCTGTTGCAGGGGCCGGACTGTTTGTGACAAAGAGGAATTGTGACAGAGAAATATTGCAACAGAAACGGTTTGCTACAAAGAATGTCCCGGAACAGATGACTCAAAGATAACAGATGCAACAGCATAATTCCGTTCATCTGAAATCGATAAAAAAACTGAATTGACCTGCTGAGATTCTGCAAGAGATGCCGCTGTACCACTCAGGTTCAACACGGGCTTTCCCAAATCATCATGAGAAACTGTGAAATCATGAAATGTAACGCCCCGGGCAATCCCGGTTCCCAAAGCTTTTGAAGCGGCTTCTTTTGCAGCAAAGCGCTTTGCCAGAAAACGTTCCGGAGACTTTGATTTTTCATAATCAAGCATTTCAGCATCAGTTAAAATACGCCGGGCAAAACTATCCCCGGCTCTTGATACCACTTGCTTAATCCGGTCAATCTCAACAATATCTGTCCCGAATCCTGTCACTGCCATGGCTTATTTCACCTGATAACGTGCTTCAAGCATTTCTTTTTTCATATCAGCGACAGCTTTGCTTAAACCATCAAAAACCGCGCGACCAATAATAGCATGCCCGATATTCAGCTCATGCATCTCAGGTAAAGCCGCAATCGCAGCAACGTTATGGTAAGTCAGCCCATGGCCCGCATTGACCATTAACCCAAGGCTATCTGCATAGCTTGCGGCGGCAGCAATTTTCTTTAATTCGTCCTGCTGCGCTTCCTGACTCTCCGCATCAGCATAATGACCGGTGTGTAATTCAATATAAGGTGCGCCGCAAGCTTTTGCTGCGTCAATTTGCTCTCTGTCCGCATCAATAAACAAAGAAACTTTAATTCCGGCTTCTGTCATCTTTTCAGTTGCAGCTTTCACTTTGTCCTGCTGCCCCAAAACATCCAGTCCACCTTCTGTTGTCAGTTCTTCCCGCTTTTCAGGAACTAAGCAGACAAAATCAGGTTTTGTTTGAAGGGCGATATCAACCATCTCATCGGTAACTGCCATCTCAAGATTCATCCGGGTCTGGATTGTCTCTTTTAAGATTCGGACATCCCGGTCACGGATATGGCGACGATCTTCTCTTAAATGGATGGTAATACCGTCAGCACCAGCCCGTTCAGCGACTTCAGCGGCATGGACGGGATCCGGATATTTCGTTCCGCGTGCATTTCGCAACGTTGCTATATGATCGATATTTACACCTAAAAGAATTGAACTCATTTTCCTTTACTCCGTGTTTTGAATAGACCGGACTGAGATATAAATAGCTCCCGGCTTTTTAATGGCTTTCCGCCCAAATAAGGCTTCAGGGCAATTCGCGTAAAACGCTTCGCGGCCTGAAGCTGTCCTGGTGTCATAAAACGTCTTTCACTGATAGCAATCAGCTCAGCACCGGTAAAAGTTAAATGATCCCTTCTGACCGATGCAATAAATCCTTTTTGCTCCCGGTAGCGATAAGTCATTTCCGGGTCAACGGGTTCGCCGGTTCCTGCACAATGCAGAAAATCGACCCCATATCCCAAAGCAGTCAGTAAAGACAGTTCAAAGCGTCTCAGGGCAGGTTCAGGATTTGGATTCTGGACTAACTCGGTTAAAACTTGAAGGTAATCATAAAATAAACCAGGCTGTGATGCCTCGGCAGGGATAAGCCTGACCAACAGTTCATTCACGTACAGAGCGGAATATAAATGAATGCCGGTCAAAGGTAAACCCAGACTGATAGATTCAGCCTGACGAAGTGTCTTCATCTGCCCTTTACCCGACCACTTTATTAACAGAGGAACAAACGGCTGTAAAACACTTTTCAATACGGAACGCTTACTTCTGGCGCCTTTAGCCAGCAGAGTCAAACGTCCGTATTCTTCCGTAAAGACATCAATAATCAGACTTGATTCACGGTAGGGGCGACGATGTAAAACAAAACATCGCTGCAACTGGGTTTCTGACATTTCAGGAATTCCTGCATTTTAAAAAGCAGATTTAAATGAATAAGCCAACGAACGTTCACAACCTATAAATCATCGATATAGCCTAAGCTTCTCAATGCACGTTCATCATCTGCCCAGCCAGATTTAACTTTCACCCAGGTTTCCAGAAACACTTTTCTGCCAAAAAGCTCTTCCATATCCAGACGGGCTTCACGACCAATCGTTTTGATCTTCTCACCACCTTTACCAATGATCATTTTCTTCTGGCCGGTTCTTTCAACCAAAATTAAACCATTAATATGGAAACCATCTGTCTCCGGATTATAATCAAACCGTTCAATTTCAACTGTGACAGAATAAGGTAATTCATCCCCGGTAAAACGCATGATTTTTTCCCGGAGAATTTCTGATGCCATAAAACGCTGAGAACGGTCTGTGACATACTCTTCAGGAAAATGATGCACAGCTTTTGGTAAATGTTCCCGCACATGCTGGCGGATCACGTCAATATTTTTGCCTTGCTTCGCTGAAACAGGAATCACATCGATAAATGCCATTTTTTCAGTTAAAGACGCCATATGCTGCATCACTTCATTGCGATCTTTGACATTATCAACTTTATTCACACACAGCACGACCGGGAAGTTGGCCTTCTTCAGCTTATTCAGGACCATTTCATCATCTTTGGTCCAGTGTGTGCCTTCCACCAGAAACAGAACCAGATTCACATCACTTAATGAACTGCTTGCAGCCCGGTTCATCAAGCGGTTTATCGCGCGCTTTTCTTCAATATGAAGTCCGGGAGTATCCACATAAATCGCCTGATAATCCCCAGTCGTTTCCACCCCCATAATCCGGTGGCGGGTCGTCTGCGGTTTTCTGGAAGTAATAGAGATCTTCTGGCCCAGAAGTTGATTCAGTAAAGTCGATTTGCCAACATTAGGCCGCCCGACGATTGCGATAAAACCACAATGCTGGTTCTCAGGTTGACTCTCTTCTTTTGACTCTGAAGCAAAAAATGCATCAATATCAAATTCGTCTTTATCATCAGCCATTCGTTAATCGCTCTAGTGCTTGCTCCGCTGCAGCCTGTTCGGCTTTACGTCGACTTGTGCCTTTCCCGATAACAGGTATTTGAATACCTGCAACTTCACACGATACAGTAAATTCCTGATTGTGCGCTTCACCTTTAATATTAGTCACTGTGTAGACAGGCAGCGGATTTCTTCGGCCCTGTAAATATTCCTGTAAGCGCGTTTTAGGATCTTTCTGCGATGCACCCGGCTTGATTGTATTCAGCCGAACGTCATACCATTGCAAAATAATACGGCGGACAACCTCAATGTCACTATCAAGATAAACTGCCCCGATAATCGCTTCTACAGCATCAGCAAGAATCGAATCCCGTCGGAATCCACCGCTTTTTAATTCACCTGGACCTAATTTTAAGTAATCTCCTAACTCAAACTCCCGGCCCAACTCAGCCAAAGTGTTTCCTTTCACTAAGGTCGCCCGCATGCGACTCATATCACCTTCATTACTTTTAGGAAAACGGTGATACAAATCGTCAGCAATGACAAAACTTAAAATTGAATCGCCCAGAAATTCCAGTCGCTCATTGTGCTGGCTGTTAGCACTGCGGTGCGTCAGTGCTAAGTCCAGTAGTTCTTTATTTTGAAACTCATACCCGAGTTTTCTTTCAAGGTTTTGAATTGGAGAATTCATATCTTCTCATCATTAAGGGTTATAAGCCCTAGTGTATACGGCCAACGCGATTAAATCGCACGTTAGTAGGAATCCAGGAAGGCAGAGCACTATCCGCACCCCGGTTAAATTCGAAGCTAATCCAGATAGCAACTGCTTTTCCTACCAGATTACGTTCAGGAACAAACCCCCAATAGCGACTATCAGCACTATTATCCCGGTTATCACCCATCATAAAATAGTGCCCTTCAGGAACAATCCACTCACTGACTCCGGGACGAGGTTGATAATCTTGTGGATGCACAGGGCGCCATGGATTAATCAGAATATGGTGTTCAACATCGCCTAATTTTTCATTCAACTGAAGTAAAGTCATCCCTTTTGTGCCTAACTTACTTTTCTGTACATCAGACAAAGGAACTGGTTTGCAGGTTGATTCATTACGGGGCTGAATGCACAACTGTTTCTCATTGCTGTAACGGATAATGTCACCCGGTAAACCAACGACCCGTTTGATGTAATCCACAGATGGATTTGGCGGATATCTGAAAACAGCAATATCACCACGTTCCGGCTTTCCTGTTTCGACAATCGTTGAGTGCATAACCGGATCTTTCAACCCATAAGCAAATTTTTCAACCAGAATGAAGTCTCCGACTAATAATGTGGGTTTCATCGAACCGGAAGGAATTTGAAATGGTTCAAAAATAAAAGAACGAATCACTAAAACCAAAGCAATCACGGGGAAGATTGATACACTATTTTCAACCCACCAGGGCTGCGGCATGACCTTCTCTGCCAAAGAAACATCGAGCTCATTTGTCTGAGACTGAATTTCAGCAATTTTTAACTGACGTTTTTTAGCCCAGACCCATTTTTCCAGAGCCCAGATAATGCCTGTAACAACAGTGACCAAAACTAAAATAAGTGAAAATGTATTCGCCATAAACTTCCCTTAGTTTAAAAAGACGAAAGTGAAAGCGCCGAAGCACTTTCACTTATTAATTTATTGTTGTTGTCGCATTTCATCAAAATATCGGATTATTCTTTACCAACATGCAAAATAGCCAAGAACGCTTCCTGCGGTAATTCAACATTACCTATTTGCTTCATGCGTTTTTTACCTTCTTTCTGTTTCTTCAACAGTTTTTTCTTACGGCTGACATCGCCGCCATAACATTTTGCTAATACGTTCTTTCTCAACTGCTTGACAGTAGAACGGGCGATAATATGGTTACCAATTGCAGCCTGTATCGCGATATCAAACATCTGGCGCGGAATGAATTCTTTCATTTTTTCAACCAGCAGACGACCACGCGATTGCGCCTGCTCTTTATGCGTAATGATTGCCAGTGCATCAACACGATCACCATTGAGTAATACATCAACCCGAACCATGTCAGAGGTTTCAAAACGTTGGAATGAGTAGTCCAGTGACGCATAACCACGGGATGTCGACTTCAGCCGGTCAAAGAAATCCAGCACAACCTCGGCCATCGGAATGTCATAGGTTAATGCAACCTGATTCCCGTGATAAACCATATCCACCTGAATACCACGTTTTTCGACACATAAAGTAATCACATTCCCCAGGTAATCTGACGGAACTAAAATATTACAACGGGAAATCGGCTCACGAATTTCATGGATATCATTCACAGCAGGCAATTTGGCCGGGCTATCCACATAAATGGTTTCACCATCTGTATTTTCAACTTCATATACAACTGTAGGTGCAGTTGTAATCAAATCCAGATCATATTCCCGTTCCAGACGCTCCTGGATAATTTCCATATGCAGCATTCCCAGGAAGCCACAACGGAAACCAAAACCAAGTGCAGCCGACGTTTCCGGTTCATAAAATAATGAAGCATCATTCAGGCTCAGCTTACCCAGAGCATCCCGGAAGTTTTCATAATCATCCGATGAAACAGGGAACAGGCCGGCATAAACCTGAGGCTTTACTTTCTGAAATCCAGGTAAGGCAGTTTCACATCCATTTTTGGCCAATGTCAGCGTATCACCAACCGGTGCACCAAGAATATCTTTGATACCACAAACAACCCAGCCAACTTCACCGGTTTTTAACTCTGTTGTATCTTCCTGCTTAGGTGAAAAAATACCTAAACGATCTACGCCCCAGACCTGACCGGTACTCATCACTTTAATTTTTTCATTCTTCTTCAGCACGCCATTTTTAATCCGGACCAAAGACACAACGCCAAGATAATTATCAAACCAGGAATCGATAATCAAAGCCTGTAGTGTACCGTCAGCATCACCCTCAGGCGGTGGAATATCTGAAACAATTTTTTCCAGTACATCTTCTACACCAATCCCGGTTTTAGCAGAACACCGAACGGCCTCAATGGCATCAATACCAACAATATCTTCAATTTCTTCAGCTACCCGTTCAGGTTCAGCCGCAGGTAAATCGATCTTGTTCAGAATAGGAACGACTTCCAGATCCATTTCGATCGCGGTATAGCAGTTCGCCAGCGTCTGAGCTTCAACCCCCTGACCCGCGTCAACAACCAGCAAAGCACCTTCACAAGCTGCCAGAGAACGGGATACTTCATATGAAAAATCCACATGCCCCGGAGTATCGATAAAGTTCAGCTGATAAACTTCACCATCTTTGGCCTTGTAGTTCAGTGTCACACTCTGAGCTTTAATAGTGATACCACGTTCCCGCTCCAGATCCATCGAATCAAGAACCTGCTCGGCCATTTCACGGTCAGTTAATCCACCGCAAACATGAATCAAGCGATCAGACAAGGTAGATTTTCCATGATCAATATGGGCGATAATCGAAAAGTTGCGAATGTGCTTCATAGAATTAAGGTGAATAAACTCTTACAGTTGTGAAAGAAAAAGAATGTACTTTGTATCGCTACAGTTCTATTCCAGTAAAGTTGGGCGATTTTACCGAATTTAAAATAGATTCGCACCATAAGATTTAACTTACAGAACAGATTCCCCCAAAACGCGCAGCAAAGTCACCTCATTCCGGGTACGGGCTTCAAGCCGCTTCGACATGAGTTTCGAAATCCATACCCCTAATCCGATAAAACACACCGATGTAAAAATGACAGAGGGTTCATTATGATGAAAAAATGGAGAGATGATGTATTCCCCTGTAAAAGCACCGAAAATCAGCATGAACAGGGGAAAAAGATACACTAAGGATGCCGATTGCAATAAACTTTTCTCAGGAAAACCAATTTCTACCATTTGACCTGGTTTCAGTTCCTTTGATGTATCAAGATACCAAATCAGCTTTTTATTCCCGATCGCCTTAGAGGCGATACCAGTACCACAACTGGCAGAAGACGCGCAATGATTACAACTTGTCTGCTGTTCACAACTCAGCTTGACCTCATACCCATCTTTTGAGGGGTGAACATCAGCAACTGTAGCCAAAGCTGTCATCATGGCGATTTTACTCCATTTTTTTTCTGAAACGCGACTGACTTAGCAATTCGCTTCGCTGTTTCAGGAGGTATATCACCGATAACTGATATTTCATTATCACCGATGACCAAGCTGTGCAAAGTCCTTCTGCCTTGCCGAATCAGCTGATTTTTCAGGGAATAATTATCCTTATCAGAAATATAGACTGAAAAACTAAATAAGCCATCAGAGAATAACTGACTTTCGACCACTTTTTTCGTCACAGCCATACGATAACGATTCAGTTCTTTAGCAACAAATCCTGCCGGAACCCAAGTCACTTGCCAAAAACTTTGCTTCATTTTGTTCTCAGGCAAAGATAACACACCCGGAAGCTGAACCTTATTCAGGTTGCGCATCAACGCCACAAGTTTATTACTAACAGAATAAGAAATGGTCCGGAACTGCTCTAATATTTCACCATCCCGGTCAACTAAATCAGCTCTCAAAGGTAAATGACTGATTTCATCGACCCAAAGTACGTACGAATAGCGTAAACCATCTTTAGGAACAACCCGCACGACCTGACAAGATGTGCCCGCTTCCCTGCCCCGGCCTATTTTTACATAATCATAAAACCGGCTGAGGTGCTGAATATTACTGTTTAACAAAGGGATTGTCGGGGCAACCATCTGACCAGATTCGATCGTAAATGGCTCAATTCCAGGTTCAATGTAGCTCACTTCATTACCACGCCGAATAACTTCCCGGACAGGACCACTTAAATATATCAGATGAGCAAAGGATTCTGATTCTTCAACGGCATGACGATAAAGCAATGGCTCAATGCCATTCTTTTTGATCAGAATATAAGAAAGTTCATAATTAAGTTTTTGACTGGCGCGATTCATCTGAAGTAACAAAGCCTCTGCTGATAAATCATCAGCAAAGGCTATTGATGTATTCATGCTGAACAGCGCGATAACACTGACCAGAAATTTTTTCATTCAATAACTAACTCTTAGTGACCACTAGAATGATTAGAATTTTCACTATTTAATTTTAACTGAAGCTCATAATCCTGCAGCATTGCATTGATCCGCCGACGCTGCTCCTGAATGTTCGTTTCAGTTTGATAGCGTTTCGCAGACTCTTGTCTTTGTACCGACTCCCGGGTCAAACTCACTGGTTCAGCAGAACCGGCAAGAGGAATGGTTTGCAGAACCGGTGGCTGCTGCTCATGACCCGCAATATGTGAATTTTCATCACCACTGTACTGCTGAACACCAACAACGACAGCCAATGAAACACAAGCAGCGATAGCAACTTGTCCCAACTGCCCCAACCAGGCAGGAAGCTGTCTTCTGGCTTGAGCGGGTGAAGGCTGAGATTCAGTAAAAGTGATGTCTAAATGTTCTGTATTCTCAGTCTTACCAAACTGGTTATGTACCGGTTCTTTTTCCAGTGCAAGAGAGACCTGCTCAGCAATGTCCCATTCACTATGGAGTGTATCCCCGCGCATCACATCACCAATCAAATGGTAATTGCGCCATACTTTCACTCCGTCCTGATCACCTGATAACTCGCTAATTAACGCTTTATCGATCAGTTCTCCGTCCATGAGCGCCGAAATTTTTTCTTTATCAGCCATTCTATCCACCATCATTCAGATAAGTCAGACACTATAAAAGCGAACTGATACGCTTTTCTACTGCCTCTCGTGCTCGAAAAATCCGGGATCGTACCGTTCCAACAGGACAATCCATCACCGCAGCAATTTCTTCGTAACTCAGACCATCGAGTTCTCTTAACGTCATTGCGGTCTTTAAATCTTCTGGTAATGCATCTATAGCCGCAAAAACAGCACGCTTCAACTCTTTGGACAGCGTAATATTTTCAGGGTTCGATATTTCTTTCAGAATATTGTCATTTTCATAATATTCTGCGTCTTCTGCATCAATATCATTCGCAGGAGGCCTCCGGCTTTGTGCAACGATATAATTCTTAGCAGTATTTACAGCAATTCTGTAGAGCCAGGTGTAAAAAGCACTCTCCCCGCGGAACGAAGGAATAGCTCTATATGCTTTAATAAATGTTTCCTGGGCTACATCAGCCACATCACCTGAATTATTCACATACCTTGCGATAAGGTTACACACCTTATTCTGGTACTTCGTGACCAAAAGGTTAAATGCTTGCTTATCACCACTTTGAATTCGCTCAATCAATACTTGATCGGTTAACTGCTCGTGCATTCGAGCGTACACTCCTATAATTTGCTCCCCGCGCATCGCTATAGATGAGGGGGTTTATACATTCAAAAATGTAGTATTGACACCACTGCTGACATGAGCAGTATAATGAGACTCTTACGAAAAAAAATAGTTCCCCCGATATAAAAATTCTTTTCATAAAAGAGCAGAAGTCAACTCATTGAATATGTTGTCGTTTTATTTTCAAAATAAATGGAAAGTCACAGAATTGATCACAAATCATAAATTCAAAGTACCGGACCAGACAAGAGCCATCCTCTGCTCAGACTGAAAGAATGCCATCTGACATGGTGATAAAAATATTATAAATATGGATGATAAGAACTATAGACAGCGTCATTAGGATAAAACGGGCAAACATCCAGTAGAGGGAAGCAATATCAGTGTTCTGATTTAAGACGGTGCTTAACCAAACCGGATAATAATATACTCTTGCTGATTATTGGGAAAACGAATTTATGAATGCAACTAGGGAACATCAGTGCGATGTGCTGGTTATAGGAAGTGGTGCAGCGGGGTTGTCTCTTGCTTTGCGTATCGCAAGTACATCAGAAGTTATCGTGTTGAGTAAAGGGCCTTGGAGCGAAGGCGCCACATACTATGCACAAGGGGGAATCGCTGCCGTATTTGACGAATCTGACAGCGTTGATTCCCATGTTCAGGACACACTCATTGCTGGTGACGGGCTCTGTGAACAAAAGACGGTCAGATTCATTGCCGAAAATGCTAAAAAGTGTGTTCAGTGGCTAATCGATGGCGGTGTCCCGTTCGATTTAGATGAAGATAGTCAAGAATCCAAACCAAAATATCATCTCACCCGGGAAGGCGGACACAGCCACCGGAGAATTTTACATGCCGCTGATGCAACCGGAATGGCAATGCAAAATTCCCTCCAGGACAATGTATTGAGCCATCCGAATATCCGGGTATTTGAACGCCATAATGCACTGGACCTGATCACCGGAGATAAGGTCGGCGAAGAGGCGGATAAAGTCATCGGTGCATATATCTGGAACCGGAATGACGAGCATGTGGAAACGGTCAGAGCTAAATTTGTCGTTCTGGCAACAGGCGGCGCATCAAAAGTATATCAATACACATCAAATCCGGATGTTTCCTCTGGTGATGGCATTGCAATGGCCTGGCGGGCGGGCTGCCGGGTAGCCAACATGGAATTTAACCAGTTTCACCCAACCTGCCTCTACCACCCGGAATCGCGTAATTTTCTGCTGACAGAAGCACTTCGTGGTGAAGGCGCTCATCTGAAACGCCCGGATGGATCAAGATTTATGCCCGATTTCGATGAAAGAGGAGAACTGGCTCCCAGAGATATCGTTGCCCGGGCAATTGACTATGAAATGAAGCGCCTCGGTGCCGACTGCATGTATCTGGATATCAGCCATAAACCCGCAGATTTCATTGAAAAACACTTCCCGACAATTAACGCCAAATTACTGGAACTTGGCATTGATATGACCAAAGAGCCCATCCCAATTGTTCCGGCTGCCCACTACACTTGTGGCGGCGTTATCGTCAATCAGCAGGGACAAACCGATTTGAAGCAACTCTATGCAATTGGTGAAGTCAGCTATACAGGACTGCACGGCGCAAACCGGATGGCATCGAACTCCCTGCTTGAATGTGTTGTGTATGCACAGTCTGCAGCGGCTGATATCATCAACAGAATTGACGATGCCCCTCTTCCGCCATCACCGCCTTTCTGGGATGAGAGTCAGGTAACCTGCTCCGATGAAGAAGTCGTCATCCAACATAACTGGCATGAACTCCGGCTGTTTATGTGGGATTATATGGGGATTGTCCGGACAGATAAACGACTTGAACGGGCTTTGAGACGGATCCACTTACTACAGCAGGAAACACATGAATACTATAGTAATTTCAGGGTATCCAACAACCTGATCGAATTACGTAACTTATTGCAGGTGGCAGAGTTAATGATTCAATGTGCAATGCAAAGAAAAGAAAGCCGAGGCCTGCATTACACGCTTGATTATCCTGATAAACTGGAACAAAGTGGTCCTACAATACTGGAACCACAGAAATCATAATTCTTCACATATGATGTGAAGTACGGAGGTGATAACACCTCCGTTTCTCAAATAAAACCAAGTGCCTGTAATCTGCTTCGTGGCAACTGTCCCGCCAGAGTAACTGCCGTTCCCCGGATTGATAAATCACAATCAGAAACCAGCTGACATAAAGCATTGACAGACGTTCAACAACTTTAGATTGCCCGTCATTAAACGCTATAACACCTGAAGCTGTATAACGAAACGGAATACGAATCCTATCGACTAAGAACGACTGACAAAGGATGCTTTTGGTGAATACTCCGAGAAAAGAGAAACTCACGGAAAGCGGGAAATCAGATGATAAAATTCCCCATGATGTCAGGAGTATGACAAGTAAACTTACCAGACATGCTCCTGTGGATAGTTTTGGAGTGATACTAACGAACTTTACTGAGGTTGTAGGCAATGATTTTGTCCACAATTGATGCATGACTCAGATTGTCACTTCGTGTATGTCCCATAATCCAGGAAAACAAATCAGGATCATCACATTCCAGCAGAGAAACAAAATCACGCTGTTCGGATTCTTTCAGCTTATCAAAACACTCATCATAAAATGCCATAATCACGACATCCAGCTCTAACATACCGCGCCGGCATGCCCACTTAATCCGGGCTTTTTCTTCGTTGGTATACATTTTCAAACCTCTTCAGGAATAATTGTTATAAGTTTATCAGTGGGAATTCATCTCAACTACTAAGCAAATCACAATGCAGTTCAGGCTGACAAAAAAATACTTCCGCTTTAACATAGACGAAAAGCCTGAAAAAGCGATATCGATTATGAATACAATAAACACCTTTGATAATTTACCACATCAACAAGATGATAACTTACCAGAATTAATGCTGACTCACCTTGCTTCATGGAACGCGATTATCATGTCCGGACCGGATAAAAAAAATTATCTGCAGGGACAGGTCACATGTAATGTAGCAACGCTTTCTGAACAAGACTCAACTTTTGGTGCACATTGCGATCCAAAAGGCAAAGTCTGGTCCATTTTTCGTCTTTTCCACCATCATGATGACTATGCCATGCTCCAGCACGCATCAGCGGTTGAGGCCGAACTGAGAGAGCTGAAGAAATACGCTATATTCTCTAAAGTTGAGATAGATGTCAGTAAAGAAGTTGTACTTGGGGTGTTCGGCCAGGAAGCTCAGGCATATATCGATCATTTAAACGACACTCCGGCAGATGTCCGGCCTGTTGAAGGTGGTACTGCAATAAAAATTACCGCAACCCGATGGATGCTGCTTGTGACACAGCCAAAAGCGGAAAAAATCATTGCAGAATTTCGCGGTCAAAAAGTAGATGAATCGCTCTGGAATCGCTTTGATATCGAAGATGCGTTACCCGGCATTTCAGCCTCAGAACAATGTCTTCATATTCCACAGGCATTTAATCTGCAGGCCGTTGATGGCATTTGTTTTACAAAAGGTTGTTATACCGGTCAGGAAACGATTGCCCGGGCAAAATACAGAGGAACAAATAAACGTTCAATGTTTATTATTCAGGGAAATATTCATCAACCTTTAGACACAGAATCTCCCATTGAAGTAGAACGGGCTTTAGGAGAAAACTGGCGATCAGCAGGACAGCTACTAATGAGCTATACCTTTAGTGACCAACAAGCCATTGGACTGATTATACTGCCAAATAATCTGGAGAATGACACGGTACTCCGCCTGAAATCACAGCCGGACACACGTTGGTCAATACATCCCTTACCGTACAGCATAGAAGAAGATGACGAATAATTTCAAAGAAACACCTTTGCTCGCATTTCTTCGTCAGCAGCAGATTAATCACCGTCTGCTGCGACAGGATAAACCGGCATCCACGATAGAAGAAGCTGCACGACTCCGGGGTATCCGGCCCGGACAGATGGTAAAATGTATTTTACTCAGAGATATGGATGACCGGTATGCGCTCGCCTGTGTACCGGGACATCTGTCTGTAGATCCGAAAAAAGTAAGGGCTCACCTGGGCTGGAAACGGATGACATGTGCCAATAGCGATTATGTTTATCAAATCACAGGCTACCACACCGGTACCGTCACACCTTTACTGTTGAAAACGACACTCCCGGTTCTGTTTGATCCTGCAATCCGGAAAGAACAGGAAATCACAATCAGCAGCGGCCACCTGACGGCCGGAATCGCAATGTCTTCACAAGATCTGATTACACTCGTTAACCCGCTCATCACTGAAATCCATCGCTGAAAAATTTGAACCAATGTTATCTGATTGTCACATTTATCCGGCTTAATGTGTGCGGTTTGTTAACCGGTGGTGTCTGCAGGCTACTGAAAAGACAGCCTTTTAAATACGACAACCACACCACCAAAAGTTCATTTAATTCTGTTAAATATGTAGTGTGCAGCACAAAAATTTAATTTGATTATAAATTTTCATATTTTTAACCAGAATAGTCACATTACTTTGTTAAAAACTGAATATAATTACAGGTGCGTGATACATAAAAGGATACAAATATGAGACTGTTTAAGCGCTATACACCAGGTATGATTGCTAAACATGTAAGTCGTCTTTTTAAAGGTAGAATCTATATTTATGGTATTGGAAAGTTTGAGTTTGATAATGGCAAATTAATCCTGCCGGAAAAAGCAGAACAGCGTCACTACAGGACAGTAAAAGAAGTCAATCAGGAAATCATGAAACTACGCTTCGTGCATATATAACATAACGAATTCACGCCGGCTAACGCTTCACCAGGGCAACAGAAAAATCCAAGAACGTTGCCCTGATAAATCTTCCCTAATTATCCCCCGGGCCGGCTAATTCAGGTAAATTACCCCGTATACCTAAAGCTCTCAGCATCATTTCATGTTTCACACCCGGTAATTGATTCATCACAGTCATTCCAACACCCCGAAGCAGTTTCTTTACAGGAAATGAACCATCAAAAGTCTCTTTCAGTCCCTGCATCGCAGCAATCATTTTTGCAGCTTCTGTTTTTCTCCAGCGTTCATAAGGCCGTAAATGTTTATGGACTCCAATATCTTTTCCCTGTTGCCATAAACCAATAATTTCCTGTGCCAGTGACGCTGCATCCAGCAGCCCCAGATTCACTCCCTGTCCCGCCAAAGGATGAATGGTATGAGCGGCATCGCCAACCAAAGCAACCCGTTCAGACACAAAATCCCGCGCATAACGCATTTTCAGAGGAATGACCGCCCGTTCACTCACAAGTTGGCACATCCCCAGCCGGCAATCAAACCCGGCAGAAAGTTGCTGACAAAAATAGTTGTGCTCCATTTCCATCAACACTTTTGCTTTATCTGGTTCAGTGGACCAGACAATAGAACATAAATCAGGTTCAGATAATGGTAAAAAAGCCAGCGGACCATCAGGTGTAAAAATCTGTCGGGCAGTTTGATGGTGCAGTTCACTCGTTCTGACAGTCGCCACAATTGCATGATGACCGTAATCCCAGTGAGTAAGCGGTATATCCTGTTGTTGCCGGACCCAGGATTGAGAACCATCAGCACCAATAACCAGCTTCGCGGTTAATGACTCTCCGCTTTCCAGCGTCAGCCAGACTTCATTTTCTCCGACAGCCAGACTTTGACAACGGGCGGGCATCAACAATGAAACATTAGGTAGCTGCCTGACTTTCTCCAACGCTGCCAGCTGAATGACCCGATTCTCAACAATATGGCCTAAATCAGGCTGCCCAAGTGAATCACTGTCAAACTGAATACGGGAAAAACTATCTTTTTCCCACACTTCCATACGCCGGTATTCTGCCGCCCGCCTGCGAAGAATACCTTCCCAAATACCCAGATTCTTAAACACATGCTCACTGGCCCGGTTCAATGCAGAAACCCGGATATCGGGCACATCATTCAGCTCAGGCGAAGGTTCTTTTCCTTCAATGACAGCGACTCTTAAATCTGTTTGCTCTAAAGCAGCAGCAAGAGTCAGGCCCACCATGCCTCCGCCGACGATAGCTATATCAAAACTTTGTATCATTTACACAAACCTTTTAACGGATAACATGCCCCAGCGTACGTTTCAGCAAAGGCTGTTGAAGTAAGGGAACCAGATCAAAAAACATCAACCCCAGATTACGGCTGACTGCTGCCGGAACCCATTGATTCGAAAAAAGACTAACCAGTGAAGAAGTGATTCCGGCAGTTTGATTGCGATCGGAACACCGGCGATCCTGATATTTCAACAATCCGGCAATATCACCAACATCTCCCGGCTGTTGTTGCTCAAGGCATTCAACAAGTGTCGCCACATCACGGATTCCCAGATTAAACCCCTGCCCCGCGATGGGATGAAGTGTCTGAGCCGCATTACCAATCACGGCAAACCGGTGAGATACAGTCCTTGAGCGCACCGTCAGTTTCAACGGGTACACAGCCCGGCTTCCGGCCCGTAATATTTTTCCCAAACGCCAGCCAAAAACCTGTTGTAACTTTTCAGCAAAACCATCATCAGAGGAAATACTTTCTGCCTGGCCGGGTTCCATACACCAGACCAGAGACATACGTTCATTCTTCATAGGCAATAAAGCAACCGGTCCATTCGGAGTAAAACGTTCAAAGGCCCGCCCGGAGTGGGGCTGGGCTACTGCAACATTAGCGATCACTGCAGACTGCTCAAAATCATAAACATCAGCTGTGTGTCCAAGTAATTCACAACATGTGGAAGCGCTGCCATCAGCGGCAACCAGCAACTTTGCCTGAATATCCCCGAAATTTTTCAGCGTGACAGTCACTGAATCCGGCTGTCTGTCCACAAGCTCTATCTGCTGTGGACAAAAAAGCGAAACAGATGAACACTGCCTTAAAAGCTCAGTGTAAATCCGGCCAACATCTGCTAACTCAACCACATAACCTAATGCAGAAAGACCTGCGTGTTCCGGTTCAATATCAGCCATTCCCGCATGCCCGGCATCGGAAACATGAATATGCTGAATCGGTGTGGTATAAGGAAAAATATGCTCCCAGAGATCAAACGCCTGCAGAATCCGCACCGTACCATCAGATAAAGCAATGGATCTCGCATCAAAGCCGGGATGCTCTTGCTCTGATGGGTCAAAAGCTTCGACAACTGCAATCTTCAGGCGCCCGTTAAAACGTTGATTTAACGCCAAAGCGAGCGTTGCTCCGGTCATTGCTCCACCAGAAATAACGATATCAAACAGCTGCATACAACGCCCCCGGAAATAAAATAAGAATTGACTGAATTAATGTAACGTTGGGTTTTTCTTCTGCGGTTCACGGTGAGCGCCACACTCAGCATGAATCGTCAGGACACACACTTTGACATGCTCAATCACCTGTTCAAGCAGAAGTGACTGTTCATTCAAATCATCCTCTTCATCGATTATCAGCTTACCTATCTCTTCCAGATCTCCCAATGCTTCTTTCGATCCTTCAGAAAGGGATTTGACATCCAGCCGTGCCAGCCCCAGACCGGAAATAAAGTGATTGACCCATTCAGAGACAGCTTCAGCTTTCTCCACTAAAGCTGCATCAACCTCAGCTTCAGGCAATACAAGAGATAACCTGAAGTCATCTTCATTCATCTCGTCTGTTGTATGCGTCATTACTTTTTCCGCCAGAGACAACGCCGTCATAGTCCAGGCCATCCCTTCACTCGTATAATCAAATAATAAAGGCTGCCAGCTGCCGTCATCTGTTTTCAGCCCGCCGGACAACATGCCGGTCAGTAAACCATGCAACTCTGCCGGGGTAACCGCCAGACTTGCCGACTTCAACGTATCTGAAAAAAACAGATAATCAGGTAACTTTGTCTTACTCATTTTCAGGATCACTATCAGGGAAAAGAACTATCATCCTACCATTTCAGATAAATCGCCGAAATGTAAAATCCGGAATATTGACGGCATCAGGTGAACAAAATACCGAAAAGTACAATCAACCTACTCAAGATTTAGGCAGGGTCTGTATTTTTAACCAGCCATTGACCTTGATCTCACTGGAAAGACTTGAATCTTAAGATGGCTTTACCTATAGTTTCCGTCTTGACGATAATAAGGATGAGACAATAGCCTGTGATTTGTGAACAGGACTTGTGTGAGTCCGGAAAAACTGGACCATACTTGTGTTATCCATACCTGTATCGGGAAGTTGAATATTATCATTCATAACAGTTTTGTTACGAGTTCATTGATCATGAGTAATCAAGCGGTTGACGTGAAGATTTTAGGAAAAATCACCCGGGTAAATTGTCCGGCGGGGCAGGAAGAATCGCTGATTCAGGCAGCTCAGGAACTCAATGATCGTTTACAGATGATGTCTGAAAAAACCAAAGTGACGAATGAAATCAATTTATTGACGATTGCTGCGCTGAACATCTGTTATGAATTGCAGGAAAAAAATCAGGCATCTCACCATTTGTCTGAGCGTATTGAAAGATTATCAGCATCACTGGAAGATGCACTTCGCCGGAGCTCTCAACCCGAATAAGGCAAAGAATCCGGCAAAAAAATTTACCCTGGAGTGTGCGTCAGCGGAGTGAGTCCCTGAGCCGATAAGCAATACCTAAGGGTTAGTATCTGATAGCTATTGAGCAAGCTCGGCCTGAACCGAGAAGCCTACGGTTATCAATCCTGATCCGCCTTGAACCAGCTGGTTCAAGGGTCCAACATCTGCGACGGCACTCTGGGGTATCTTCAATTCAACTTTATGATTCTATCCGGAAAAATCATGCCAGAGTATAACGCCCTGAGTGCCCGCTCAAACTTCAGAACTGAGATCAGAAAAAAGAGAAATCAGTTAACATCAGATTTTCAGCAAAATGCGGCTCATCAATTGATACATCAATGCAGGCAATTACCTGAAGTTGAAGCCAGTCAACATATTGCACTTTATTTATCCTCAGATGGAGAACTGGATACACAACTGATCATTCAGTGGCTATGGCAACAGGAAAAGTCTGTTTACCTTCCGGTTATCCACCCTGTCTCACCGGGACACCTCCTGTTTCTAAAGTATGATAACGAGACTCAAATGGTCGCTAACCGCTACGGTATACAAGAACCCCGGCTGAAGAAAGATGACGTCCTGCCTGTTCAGTACCTGGACTTGATCTTCACGCCGCTTGTCGGATTTGATGCCACCGGGCAACGTCTGGGAATGGGTGGCGGTTATTATGATCGTACTCTGGCTGACTGGAAAAAAGTAAAACAAAATCCCACGATGGTCGGTTTAGCGCATGATTGTCAGTATGTTGATCAACTTCCGGTAGCATCCTGGGATATACCACTGCCTAAAATTGTTACTCCCACCAAAATATGGAGTTGGGAATCAAACTGAATGTCGCTATAATCGCCGCCTGAAATACCCGGTGTTCAGAATGAACCACACACAGCGACCACAAATCAGGAGACGATGATGACCCAGGATGAAATGAAAAAAGAGGCAGGATGGGCTGCGTTGAAGTATGTCAAAAAAGGCAGTATTGTCGGTGTCGGAACCGGCTCAACGGTCAATCACTTTATTGATGCGCTTGGTTCAATGAAAGATGATATCAAAGGTGCTGTATCCAGTTCTGTCGCGTCGACTGAAAAACTAAAAGCGCTGGGCATCCGGATTTATGATTGTAATGACATAGAAAAACTGGATGTCTACATCGATGGCGCTGATGAGATCAATCCAGCCAGGGATATGATAAAAGGTGGCGGTGCGGCACTGACCCGTGAAAAAATTGTCGCTGCGATTTCAGAACAGTTTATCTGTATTGTTGATAACACAAAAACAGTCGATGTACTTGGTCAGTTTCCGCTTCCGGTTGAAGTTATCCCAATGGCCCGGGAACAGGTTTCACGTGAATTAAACAAACTGGGTGGAAAACCGGTTTACCGTGAAGGCGTCATCACAGACAACGGAAATATCATCATCGATGTTCACGATCTTCACATTACCGATCCAAAAGCGCTTGAAGTAACCCTCAATAACATTCCGGGTGTTGTGACTAACGGTCTTTTCGCCCACAGAGGCGCTGATGTCATCATCATTGGTACACCCGATGGCGCACGCATTAACAGCTAAAATACGAAAACACCTTCAGCCGCTTCTGCAATACCTCAGAAGCGGCCATTACCACTAATAATATCCTTATATTTCACATCAAATCATTTCATTAAGAATTGCTTGTATACGCATTAAATACAGCGTAAAACATATAGTTTCCGGTTATTTGACAGTAGTTTCTGACTCTGTCTTTATTAACTGTAAACTTCATTATGCCTTATGACGTAAATTTCTTACCCAAAGACATAATTTTTTGTTACTTTATGACGAGAAAACGCACAAGGAAAACGTTTGCCTGTCGCTAAAAAGCTAAACATTGCTGATTAACGAGCCGTTACCTTGTGTTTAATCATTGTCTACTTTTTCTAATTAAGGACGAT